>CP065368.1 GCA_023206055.1 Vibrio cyclitrophicus
AAGATAAGACGCACACCCTAAACCTGACCACTCACCTCTTCCCCCATTTTGGGTAGTGCTAACATCTGCTGGAAGTAATACATTGTTATTAACTCCACCTTGCCAGCCCAACGTATCATATTCTGGCAAAGTCGTTATTGGCGCTTGGCTTGGTAAGTTTAAACTTGTCCATGAACCTTCCATCAGAGACTGGCCGACGCCGAGTATCATGTTAAATTCAAAGGGGAGCCCGCCCATGGTTTCAACTTCTAGGGCAGTAATCCTCTCTTTATTTCTTTGTACAACAGATTCTGCTGTTAAAAATTCCCAATGAAAGGCCAAATTAGATGCAGACGCATCAATAAATGTATCCCCCACATTCGTGGCATTCCCATAATATAACTGATAACTAATAGCACCTGTGCCACGATACTCAGACGCGCTAGGTGGGATGTTCATGCCTACATATTCACCCTGCTTTATTGGTAAATTGACGTTAAACTCATTTAATCCAATAGTTGCAGTGAATATCACCTCCCTCTCGACAGTGAACGTATCTCCGGCTCTTGAGTAAACCCTCACTTTAAACTCGGAACCATCGACCGTTACGGAGCCATACTTTACCAAAGAAAGCACTTTATCCTCCGTAGCCGCTACACCAATAACCCAATCGCCACCTGAAGATAGGGTCAGCCCATCATTTGGCATGATATTAGTTCCAAGGTAGTACTTTGGGATGTATGAATCATTATTTAATTTACTCAGTTGATCGCTGTGATGTTTTATCTCACTTGCATTCTCTGAGAGAGCTTTTGCATTCTGATCCGGTTTCAAAGAACAACCATCCCATTGGATGCCTATTCGCGCGCCTTTTGGTGATGGTCCGTTGTCACTGTCTGTAAAGTCATTAGAATCGCCAATTCCAACATAAAATCCAAGTGAATTTGTTTGAAGCTCAATCTTAAGTCCATTACTCGCGTAATGACCTAAATACACCCCTTTGGGTACAAATAAATCAACCTCAACGGTATGATCGCCAGCATTTAAAACGCCTAGAGGTACTCTTTTTCTAAGAGTAAAAGAACCCGTATCACCAACTCTTTCATACATCTTTATCGAGACACTTGTATTGTCTTCTTTTACATTTAAATGCACTTGTTTTACGAAGCAATCACTAGCAATTGGGGTCGCTTCTACCCAGGTAGCATTATTACTTGCTGTACTATCTTCTTTATTAGCGACACCACCCTCTAGTTTATTGATATCTTCGCCTAATAACGAGTTTTGCAGGTCAAGCAACGCTTTTTCATTGGTAATGGCTTTTTCATACGCTTGCTTTGCAACATCGTATGTTGATTCAACCCAAGAACCAGAACCAGAATTACCGACCTTTCCATACAATCCATTCAATTCAGGAGTGGGATCATTCCAAACTTCAGCAAGTGTGTTTTCAGCATGGTTTAAATCGGCATCCATGTGAGCTTTAGTTGCAAAAGCCTCACGTCCTTTAACCATTGCGGTGATTGCACCCCATTTATCTGCAATATCCTTGCTTATCGATGGCTTCAATACACCATCAATTAAAATGGAATCGGCTTCGCCACCTTTTAAGACTTGATTTAACCAATCAATGTTTTTTTGAAATTCAGCGACAAGCTGAAAAAAGTTGTTGCTGTTATTCATTCTTCCAGCTCTCTGTGTAATAACGGGACATGGCCACACCGGCCACAAATTCGTCGAGCGTATGCGGTGCCAGTACGGACGCCACCACGGCTTCGTCGGGGCTTCGGTAGGCTTTGCGGATCTCGATGATGCTTTTAAAAATCGAATAGCGACGGCCGGGGGTTTCATCATCAGCGGGATGGCTGACAAACCGGCATTCATGATCAATAAGCTGATCACCCACTAACACCGGCAAGTTAAACCACACCGTGCCGCCTTGGATGGCGTAATCAATAAAGCCGACAAAGTCGTTACGTTTATCGGCTTCTATCAACCATTCGGCGGTCATTTTGGTGGGCACGTTTTGGCTAATTCGTCGCTGCCGGGCGTGGCCCGTGGTCATTTCTGTGCGCAAGATATTAGGCTGGCGCTTTAGTTTGTATGGAGCCAGTAAAGGAGCGCCGAAGGTTTCCACTGGCCAGTTAATGGTTAACAGTGACACGGTTAAAACCTCCCTTGGCGCTGTAAGCCCCACATTGTTTGATACCCGCTGGTGACGTCGCCACCTTGCTGTTGGTCTTGCAGTAGAATGCGGATCACCTTGCGGCCAAACTCATCCTCTTGGGCTTCTGCCGTTTCAGCCACATAACCGGCTGGGGCGTTTTCTATTTTCACCACAACGTCACCACCTCCCCCACTTTTGCCCGATTGCCCGGACATAACGGCGGAATACATCTGATCCAGTTGTTTGGCGCTGTCATTGGTATAAACCCTTTCGCCTTTATCCAGCAACCAGGTACCTTCACGCGGTACGCTACTGATCCCGCTGTGAGCCATACCCGCCACACCGCCAGCGGCTAGGGCTGAAATAGAGGCAGCAATTGGGGTTGTGACAGCCAACGCGGCCGCCATTGCACCAGGAGCCGCAACAGGGCCAACAATTGGAATGGCAGCGGTAGACGCAAAGGCATTCAAGCCCGCTTGCAGTGATGCGGCTTGCGCGTTCGCGGCTAACCCAGCGGCACCGGCCACGGCGGTGGTTTTACCGACAAGAAGTTGCACCGCTTGATAGGCCAACCATTGGCCAGCCATTTGACCTAGGGCGTTAATCACTGATCGTGACATGCCTTCGGCCATGTTTTTAAACGCATCACCCAATGATTGAGAATCAAAGATCACGCTTTCAAATGCGTTGCCCATATTGCGTGAAAAGGTGTTCAACATGTTGGCGGTTAGCTCATCCATGTTGGTCATGTTTTCTTGCAATGATTCGCTGTAACGCGCCCAGAACCCTTTGTTTTGTTCTTCTCGCGCGGCTAATTGTTCGGCTTCGATTAGCGTTAAATTGGCCTGGTGCTCTGTCCAAAGCAGTTCACGATTAGCAAAGTATTCATTTTCAAGTGCTTGCTGTAGCTCTTGATTGTTGGCGCTGGCTTCATAGGCGGCTTGGAATTGCTGGGATAACTTCGCCATACGATCTTGATAGGCGAAAGACTCCTGGGCGGCGGCTTGTTGCTCTCCGGCAGCCTGAAGGGCTAAACGGCGTTGCCATTCCACTTGCATTTGATTGGTCGCAGCGCGAAACGCTGTAACGGATTTATCTTCTTTGTTGGTGCTGGTTTCGCCCTCGGGCGGCTTGTTGTTCGGTTGGTTGTAATTGATGCTTGCGGCGTAATCCTTAGCCAGCTGATCAAACTTAGATTTAGTGTTTTGGTACCAGGCTTCTATCCCTTCCGACGGTAACGGCTCACTGGCTAAAGATCGTAATTCCCAAATCGCTTGGTTTAGGTCCAGTTGCGCTTGGTTAACGGTCGAAGTATCAAACAGCTGGGGCGCTGGCATGTTGGAAAACTGGCGCAATGACGCGGCCATGTTGGCGGCTTCATCACTGAAGTTTCCCGCTAAATCTAACGCCGCTTGAATGGGTGCAATCACCACATTGAAGATAAAGCGCCCTAGCTCATGCAAACCCGTGGTGATCGCTTGGGACGCGACCATAAACCCAATTCTGAACCCTTCCCATGCCACCGTTAAGCCTTCGACAATCAATTGAACGCCGCGCAAACTGTCGGCCATGATGCCCACGCCCTGGGTGGTGGTGTGGATACCTTCGGCGATCATGTTGTTCATGCCGCCAAACTGCTGGGAATAGTTCAGGAACTCATCAGCCAACGCGGCCACGATTGGGGCCAGTTGGGTGGTGATTTGTTGTTTTACTGCGGTTGTGGTTGCGCCCACTTTGTACATGGCATCATTGGCCATTTCGACTTTGGCCGCGTCCACTCGGGATAATGTGATTCCCAGGTAGTCGGCTTCTTCTGCCATGGCGTGTAAGCCATCAGCACCACCGGCAAGCATGTTCACCATGCCGACGCCTTCGGAATCGAACAGTTTAAACGCCAGGCGTACACGCTCGGATTGGCCTTCTACTTCGGTAAAGGCATCAGCCAACTGGTACAGCTGTTCGTCTGGGGTCATTTCGCCAAGTTGCTGGGCATCCAGCCCCAATTGCTGCAAGGCGGATACCGCCTCGCCACTTCCCTGGGCCGCTTCTGCGATCCGGCGGGTCATGCGTTGCAAAGACATATCAAGGTTTTTAGTCCCGACGCCGGTTAGTTCACTGGCGTGGCGAAACTGGGTTAGGGCTTCGGTTGATATGCCGATCCGGTCGGCAAATTTGGCGGTTTGGTCAATAATGGCCGCTTGTTGGTTGTAGACCAGCAATAACGCACCGGCGGCAGCGGTCGCCGCGCCAGCGGTCGCCTTAGCCGCAACAGACACCGTTTTACTGATCGAATCCGACCAGGTTTTGGCACTCTTCTGCGATTTTTTCAGCTCACTGGTGAACTGGGCGCTGTTGGCGTACAGCGCCACGGTAAGTTTGGCAATATCTGACATTACAAAAGCAGCCTTTCGCAGACGCTAACCTGTTGGTCAACGTTTTGGTGATCAATAACACGGGGTGATTGGGTGCCGGCTCCCGGGTTGGGTGCGGGCTTTCCTCCCCCGGCCGCTTCGCGTTTTAAGGCAAAATGGGCAAGCCATAGCGCCATTAATTCGCTGTCAACGCTGTGATATAGGGTGCGAGGATCGACGATCCCCAGCACTTCAGCTAAACCGAAGTAAAACCGAAGGGCTGGATCGTCGGTTAGTCTTTTTTTGCTTCGTCCTCGGCGTCATCCCCCAAGAAGTTAAGCTGAACCAACTTATTCACAGCGGCGTTAATAGCCACCATGGTGTGAACTTCCATTAAGTCTTCAGCGGTGACGCTTTCTGACATCGGTTGGTCTTCTTCATCTAAAAGCGAATCCAACAGAAATTGGGCGGCGGCTTTGTTGAGCTTTTCCGCGTCTTGTGACGTTTGAAACTCTCGCATTGATTTATCGTGCTTGTTTAAGCGGGCAGCACTTAAACGGCGCGCTGGGAACTCACCACCCAAAACAGTGACCGTAACAGGGGCCAGTTTTGGACCGTTCAATAGTTGGCTTTTCAAATTCATGGGTTACTTATCCTTATGCGGCTGGGGTTGTAATGCCGCGAGTAATAGCGTTTTGTTTACCAGCAACCACCAAATACATGGGTTTGCTTTTATCCAGTTCTTGTTGCGACCAACCGCCAAGAACAATGGTCATATCTGCCCAGCGACTGTTGGGAAACTCGATGCGAATTTTGACCGTTTCGCCCGCTTCGGCTTTGGTCAGTAGCGCTTGCAAATCGGTGTCGCCTGGATCATCCAAAAAGACAAATTCTTTGTCTGGACCTTCTGGCAAATCCGACATGTATTTGCGGTCGGTATCGATCAGGCGGGTACATTCAACAAAGCCGGCGGTTTTGCCCGTTACGCCGACGGCGTCGGCATCTTTAAGCAGTTTTAGCGCGGCGGTTTCATCAGAAATAGCGCCGAACAGTACGCGGGTACCAGCTGGCAATTTTGCGTAAGTGCTAGGTTCTGCGGGTGTGGTCATGGGTGTTCTCTCCCGTTAATGGTTTATGACAAAGTCCCGGTTAAATTGGTAACTGCTGGGACCGTCTTCACTTTCCAGCCATTGGTCAAAGCCACCACTAAAAGTGGCCATTTGAATGGGGTAAGCGTTGGCGGTGCCTGGGTTTAATTCACCGTTAAAGTGGTCCAGTTGCTTGGCAATCAGATCAGCCAGTTGTTTTCCCTGGTCGGGGTCTTGGTGGTAAACGGTCAGGCTGTAGCTGTCTTCTCGTATGCCCGTTCGTTGCAAGTTGCCAGGGATAAACCCGGGCGTAATGCAGCGATAGACCACGGCGGTATCGGCTTGCTCTGGCCGTTTCAGCCAATAGCAATCCAACCCGGTTAAGTTGCTTAACCAGGTATTAAAGGCTTGCTCTAGGGTCATTTTGCTTGCTTCTTGATTGCTTTTTGAATTTCGGTGGCCAGAACGGTGCGAAACTTACTGACAACACGGTGACGGTTTTCAAATAAGGCAGGGCGCATGAATGGATCCGCTGTTTGTTTGGCGGTGCCGTATTCTTGAGCGATAGCCTTTTGGCTGTGCTTTTTCGTTGGACCAACACGGGTGGCCAGGGCGTTATCTTTGCCGCCGTGCTTACTGTCTAACTTCTTGGTGGTGATCTTGATGCTGTCGCGCATGTGTTCGCCATCGTCGCCGGCTTCGTCGTAACCCGCGCCCATGGCCATGGCAAACTGAACCCCGCCCATGGCTTCGCGACTGGCTTTTCGCAAGGTGCGTAAACCGGCCTTTTCGCCAATATCGGTCAGGGCTTTTTCTAGCTCTTTCAAGCCGGATACATCCCAGCTATCAATTTGCATGGTTAGACCTCCGGTTTAATCGGTGGTGGTGTTGATTTCGGGTTGGCGTCGGCGTCCAGGATAAGTTCCTGGCGACGCGGATCGGAATCGTTCACCCCGGTGATTTTCATCCAACGGCCGCGCCACTGCATCCAATGGCCTGGCTCGATGTTTTCACGCCAGCGCAACTTCCACTGGTAACCATTTAAGGTTTGTTCGCGGTCGTTCCCAGTGCTTTGGCCACTTGAGCTTTGCAATAACTCCGCCCAGGGGCTGGCTTCCTTTTCTAACTGGACCGTAGGCGCACCGCCGGGGCTTTTGCCTTCGATGGTGCGATATAGGGTTATGCGTTGGTTGAGTTTGCCGGCGGTGATCATAAGTTGCCCCCGTAAGGTACCAAGCGATAAACACCGGTTAAGGCGTGAAACCCTTCTGGTATTTCCTTTAGGGTTAATTCGCTGGTTTGCTCTCGATTTCGGTAAAAGTGAGCAACCATCAATTTAATGGCCAACTTTAAATCTTCACCGCCGTGGCGCTGTTCATCCAAGGCGATAGCATCCAGATCACTTTCTGGGATTTCTGCACGAGTGGCGTAGACGTGGCGCTGTAACTCAGTTTCTAATCGGGCACTGGCCGCCAAGCCATACGCGTTCAGCTCATCGTCTTGACTGGTGTCGTCTTCATCGACTTTGCACTGTTTTTTGATTTCTTCGAGTGACAGCAACATGGTTTACGCCTCCACTGGCTTGGCCATGCCTCGGTCAATCAAACGCTGGACTGTTTCCGGGGTCGCGGTGTAACGATCACCTGGTTTATAGGTGTGTATCGCTGTCGCGAGTCCCGTATTCAGCACACAAGTGGCCAGATTGTCGTCCTTTGGTTCTTCTTGGTTTTCCAAAGGCGGGGTTTCTTCCGGCTCTTGTTGGCTTTCAGCCTCTGGCGCGGCGGGTTCTTCTTCCGGGTCTTGTTGGACTTCTTCCGGCTCTTTCGAGCTTTCAGCTTCTACCGGTGCGGGATCGGGTTGGGTTGGCTCTTGGGTTTCTGGTGCCGGTTGTTCTTCCGGCTTTTCAACCTTTTTAGCCGCTGCTTTACGTGCTGCCATGATGTTTCCTTATCGACAATAAAAAACGGGGCCATTGTGGCCCCGGTTAGTTAGCGAATTAAGCGGCTGGGTGTTCCAGTTTCGCCAGCGCATCTTCGTCTTTCAGGATGCAGTCAACGCGGCTACGCATACGGAAACCAATTGCACCCGATGCGGCGTACAATTCTTCTAAACGTTGCATGTAAACCGCGCCACGGTCGCCAATGTCCACACCCTGTTTGAAGTCACCAAACATGGCTGACACTTCGCTGGCAGCGGGAACAGAAAGCGCGTCTGTTGAATAAACAGGCTTACCCAGCAAGCGATCTGGCTCACCGTCTTTCATGCTGTCTTGCCAAATTGGCTCGCCTTTGTCGTTCTTCAGCTTACGAACCATGGCAATGGTTAAATCGTTAAGCACAAACACACCGTTTTTACGGTAAGCACGTTTAACCGCGTGTTGAAGGTCGATCAAATCATCGTAAGAGATCCCAGCGGCGGCCGCTGCCGTCACTTTCTTTTTCACTTGGGTTTTTAGGCCCGTTGGCTTTTTAGTGCCGTCACCATCCCACATAGCGGTTTCTTCTGCGTCACCAAAGGATTTCGCGTAAGAATCTGCCAGTACATCTTCTAGGCTTACCGCTTCATCTTGCAGTAATTCTTCCGAAATCTTACAGATACGGCCCAGTTTATGAGCGCCCAACACCTTACGGTCGCCGGTCATATCCGATTCTGGATAGGTGCCTAGTTCATCAACCCAACCCGCTGAACCGTTATCGGTCACAACTGGGATGTTTTCCGTTGATGTTGTCGTGATTACGTTCGCGATTTCACGTAAACAGTTATGGTTGCCCAGTTTCAGCACCATTTTTTTACGGTAGGTTTCAGGGACAGCAAAGTGGCCGTCTGTCGTGCCAATTTTCAGCGCGTTTTGCGCGTCGCCTGGCACTTGGTTACGACGGGATTTAACCACTTTAGCGAAAGCGTCGCGGTACTCTTTGCGGTTTGTTGGCGCTTCGTTTGTGTCGCCGTTGTTTGGCGTTGGCTTGTGTGGTTGGTCTTCCAATTCACCCAGGGCCGATTCTTCACGTTCCAATTCTTCAGCACGGGTAATACGCTTATCAATGCTGGCGCGTTCTGACTTCAGCCCATCATACTGGGCTTGTTCTTCATCAGTCAGATCACGATCTTCTGCATCAGCCTTGTTAACAATGGCGCGCATCTTTTCTAGCTTACCAGCGGCAGCCATTTTCATTTCGTGGATAGTCACGGGTGTTTACTCCTTAAAGATTGTCTTCTTGACGTAATAGATCGAGTTTTGCCGCTGTTAGGCGAGTATGTCGTACAGGCTGCGGCGGTTCCTGCTCGACGGATGCGCGCTCGATGGTGATCGGCGCTTTACCAAAACGCCCCGCCGCGTCGGTGCCGTGATAGCAAGCCGCTGCGTCTAGGGTTTCAGTTAGGGTGTCAATAAAACCCGCGTCCTGGGCGGTTGTGCCCGTGTACCAGGTTTCATCGTCCATAGCTTGTAAAATGGCGTCGCGGTCCATACCCGTTTTGGCCTGATAGATATTGGCGATCTGCTCTCGCATTTCATCCAATCGATCGGCGTACTTGCGCATGTCTTTGGCTTCGCCGTAACAACCGCCCCACGGGTTGTGGATCATGTAATAGGCATTTTCAGCCATGTTTACTTCATCCCCCGCCAAGGCGATCACGCTGCCCATTGAAGCCGCTAGGCCGTCAATGTAGGTGCTAACCTTCGCTTTGTGACGGCGTAAGGCGTTATAAATCGCCATGCCTTCAAATACGCTGCCGCCTGGGCTGTTAATGCGTAGTTCGATTTCTTCCGCGTCAATGGTGTTCAATTCATTTACGAACTGTTCAGCGGTGACGCCCCAGTATCCGATTTCGTCATAAATCAGAATCGTGACTGGACCACCGCCGACCGCGTTATTAATGCGGTACCAATTGGGCTTACTCTTGCCCTTCGTTTTGTTTGGCATTGGCTGCTTGCTCCAAGGTTATATTTGCGGCGTTAATGAAATGCTGATCACCGTTATCCACTGGGTTTTCATCTTCCAACGCTAGGATCATGTTTGGACTGAATGCGCCCACGTTGAACAACTCTTTATAGAAAGTTGAACGCGCGGCGGTATCCCCTCGCAATAAGCCTCTTACGTTGAATTTCGGGTAAACAGTGCCACGCTCTGACGGCAGCAAAAGATCGCGGGTAATAGATTGCTCGATGCGTGTTATCCAAGGCATCAGCGCATAGATAACAAACTGCAAACTTTGGTGTTCGATGTTTGAAAAGGTGGCTTTTTCAAGATCCCCAATCATGTGATTAGGCACCCCGTAAATACCGGCTATTTCACTGCGGTTATACTTTCGAGATTCAATAAACTGGGCGTCTTCAGCACTCATGCTGATCTGCTGCCATTTCATCCCTTCTTGTAAAACGGCCACTTTGTTGGCGTTGTCTGTACCGCCATGGGTCTGGTTCCAAGAATCCAACAATCGTTGCTGGCCGTCTTTGGATAACTTGCCCGCCAGGGATAACACCCCGCCAGGTTTCGCCCCGTTGCCATAGATTGAAGCGGCGTAATGCTCCATGGCCATGGCTGATCCGATGGTTTCACGCAACAAACCAATAGGCGTTAACCCTTCAATGCCATTGGTGGTTAATCCATTAACGCGCCATACCTTGTTCATGTTCCAGGCACTGGCTTCACCTTCGACCACTAACACCAATCGGCCAGTGGCTTTAACTCTATCGAGGCGGCATTTTTCGGGCATTAATGGCCAGATTTCACCCACTCGACCGGCTCTATCTCGTAACACCTGGTTGTAGGCATTGCCCTGCAATAACAAGCTGGCCAACATCTGAACCCGAAGATCAAACGAGGTCACTTCACTGTTAGGTAAAATGGATAAAATTTGGTGTAACGGGTGGTCGCTGGCTTCGTTTCGGTTTCGGCCCTCCTTGCGATAAAGCCCTAATGGCAGCGCGGCCAATGTTTCAGACAACACGCGAACGCTGGAATATACCGCCGCTACACGTAACGCTGATTCTGGCGTGACACTTTGGCCACTTCGGGTTTTACCTCCCAAGAAGCTATCAGACCGCCCCGGGTTGGGCTTAATCGCCGCCGCTTTCGGGGTCAGTAGTTTGCTCAAGAACATAGTTACCTCTGATCGCTTCAATCATGGGTTTGAATAACGCCAGCACCAGGCAGATAACACCGATCACAATGCAAGCCAATGGGATACCCCACAGAATCGCCAGGCCATAAGCCAACAGCGTTAAACCCGCCAGGGCTAACAGTTCGTTTAAATAACTCATAGGAATAACATCACGTCTTCATCTTCATACACACTCGGCCCCTCGCCTTCGTCTAGCATTGCGCGATAGGTCGCCATAATCAGCGCCACCGCGCCGTCGATTTTCTGATCCTTCTTGTCCTTCCTTGGAAATACGTTTTCGTTGGCGTCTTCTTTGGCCACAACGTTGGACATCATCCAGGTTAAAACTGGGTTGCCATCGTGGTGAAAACGGCCCGCTTTCAAGGCGGATTCAAGCTCTTTCATGCCCGGGGATAAGTGGGCGGTTGTTTGTGGGATCTTGACGGCGGTCAAGCCTTGTTCATTCAGTTGTTGCGCCAGCTGCGCACTGTTCCATGGATCGTGGGGTACTTCTCGAACCATGAATGATTCCGCCAGGGCCAGCACTTCGTCGCCGACTTCGCCAAAATCCACCTCTGCGCCGTCGGTTTGTTTTAAGGCGCTGCCGTCGCTGTTTTGCCATGGTGTATTAACCCATCGTTGGTACAACTTGGCGTTTTTTTGGTCCTGGTCGAAAATGGTTTCTTCCGGTAAGTAATGGCGGCTAAAACAGTAATAATGCAATTGGCCGTCGTCTTCCCATCTTGCGAAGACTTGCACGAATGAACACACATCCAGCTTACTGGCCAGATCGAGCGAAAACCACGCGGGGCAATCGGTAAAATCTTCAATCCTAAGATCGAGGTTTTCCGACGCTTTCCAGTGTTCCAAGTTGAAGAACGCCGCCGAACTGTTCACCCAAATGTTCAAATGCTTAGTTTTGAATATGTTGGCGTAACGCGGGTTACGTATGGCGCGGCGCTGCTGGCTTGCCAAGTAATCGGATTTCACCGATACCGCAATGTTTGGGTTTGCCTTTACCAACACGCTTGGGTCGGTCCAGGTGTCTCCCTCGTCTATGGTGTAGATGATCCCGAAAATCTCTTCATCTTCCACGCTGCCTTCAAGCACTTTCACCACATCGTCGTGTAAGTCTTTACACGGTCCGGCGATATTAGAACCGGCGGTGGTGATCACGAATATTAATGGCTGCTCTCGCGCACCCATACCCGTGGCCATGGTATCCATAAGCTCGGGGCCGTCATGTTCGTGATATTCGTCGATGATGGCGCAATGGGGGCTGGAACCGTCGCCAGGGTCACCGATCACCGGTTCAAACACGCTGCCGTCGGGCCTTTCCATTTTCTTGGCCATCACATCGATCATGAATGACCGGCGCAAGTTTGGCAGTGCCTTAGCCATTAACCTGGCGGGTTTGAATACCTCCCAGGCTTGTTTTTCTGTGGTCGCACCGCAATACACCTCGGCACCGTATTCACCATCTGGGCCGAAGGTGTAAAGCCCATTACCAGCGGCAATGATGCTTTTCCCGTTCTTCCTGGGTACTTCAATGTAAACGGTACGGAAACGGCGCGTTTTATCGCTCTTACGCTCCCAACCGTAGGTCACCGCATGGATGAACAATTGCCAGGGTTCAAGCTCGATCCGACGCTCGGACAATGGCTTTCGTGCCCACTCCCCTTTGGTGTGGGGCAATAGTTGAATGAACTTACAAGCCCTTTCGGCTTTGTCTTTGTTGAAGCGGTACGGATAGCCCTTGGCTTTGCATCTTGCCAAATCATCTAGGTGACGTTGGCAAGCCTGTATGACGTACTTACACGCCACAATCCGACCGCTGACGACGTCGCGCGCATATTTCGCGGCGGCGTTAACGCTCGTATTCTTAGCCATTACAGAAACTCGCTAAATTCGTTCTCGTTGCCGTCTTTGTCGCCACTACTGCCACCAGTCATTCGGCGCATACTTAGCGGGTCAAGCCCTAACAAGCTGCCGATCCTAACCATGCTGGCCAACGCATCCTGGCGAACGTTCACGCTGGGGTTTTTCTTGGGACCACCTTTGGCACTGGATACGGTTAGCCCTTCATCGCTGATCGCTTGCTCTGCTTCCAGGTACAGCGAAAAGCTATTGCAGTAAGCCAACAGCAACGGGCCATGGTCGATGGTCAATAATTGTCGGTCCATCAGGACGCGGCTTTGTGTCTGCCAGATCGCCAATGCGCTTTCGTCGCGTAACTGGTCCGGCGGATCAATCTTCACCAATGCTTCATGGGCTGGCGCACTGGGTAACGTATTTTTACCTGCCTTGCGGCCGCCCCCGGCTGCTCTCGCCATTTGAAAACCTCGTTATGTTGTGACGTGTCACGGTGACGATCTCGCCCCGTGAAAAAAAGATCCTTATTTATCGCGTATAAAAATGTCCCTGGGGTGTCGGTCCCCGTTGAATAGGCTATAGGGATTTGCCCACCCCCTGGGGGTGTGTGAAAGGACATAGCACACGCCATAGGATCGCTTTTAAACCTTTTCGGCTCTGGTGTTGATGTGGTATCACCTTGATGCCTTTACGTATCGTCTGGTTAACTCTGACGGGGTCTGGTCTAGTGCCGAAGGTCCAGCAAAATAGGGCCAATGTTTTTAAATAAATTGGTACCCAAAACGACAGTTTGATCTTGATAATGATCTGCTTTCGTTGAGTTACTGGGGTTGTTTTAACCTTTCCCTTGCTGTTTTGGCTCGGTGACACGTTCGACATAACGACTCCAAGTTGTTGTCTTCATCCAATCCGCCGTGCTTCTTAGCGGTGATATGGTCCACATCACTGGCAGGAACAGCACGACCACCGCGCAAACACTCCTGGCATAGATGCTTATCACGCTTGAGAATGCGACGGCGTAACTTGTCCCACTCGCTGCCATAGCCACGTTGGTGTCGGGTTCGTCCACCTTGGTGGTTCTCCCATCCAGTGTTGCGGTGCTTATCGCAATAGCCTGAACGGTCTATGGTTAAGCCAGAACAATGGGGATGCCGGCACGCTCTTGGTGTTCGTGAAACCATTGTCTTACCTCGTTAGATATCCTTTAGATACTCAATGAATACACAAGGGATATGTAAAAGGGTCACCGCCGTGGGCACTGCTGTTTAATGGCCGAAGCCTGGCGACGCTCGACGACGTCGCAAAGTCACTAGCATTACGTTGCCTTTGGCGGTGTTAGAACTGGCTTTAAGGCAGCCAGTAGCCTTGGGTCACTTATCTGGTAGCTACTTATGCACTATCGGGCGCTAACCGATCCTTATCCCTTCCGTATCGGACACATGCGGGATTCGTCGCAATCACATGCTGGCTTAACTGCTAACAAGTGCAGCCAGTAAGAACACTCGGGGAACCATCCAACCATCTAGCCGGGGTTGGCTTGGTGGTAATCAATGCAGTGGTTCAAGTCCTCGATGTATAGCTGAAGATTGGTTGCTGACAGTTCCGGGTAGTAGATACCGCCGCCGTCCACTTCGTACCACTCAAGCGGCGGGGCCGTAGGCTTACAATCCACATAGTCAGGTGTTGCTATCATCGGGGTTGATTGACACGCGGCCAGCACTAGGGCCGAACCGATCAGCATGACTAGCCGTTGGGTCTTCTTTAATCTCATTAAGTCGATCCTCTCGGCGTATTCGTTTCGCTTCAGCGCGGTGGCGGTCCAGCTCGTCAAAGAACCGGGTAACCAGAACAGGCACCAGGGTTAACCAGCTGGGTATCTTCATGTAAGCGTCACCCGCTTGATGTGCTTAGGGTCGTTGATTAACTCGTTACTAGCTCGGCCTTTGTTGGCTGCCAAGAACTCAAGCAATGTAATCAACCAGGTTGGTAACTTAGCCATCCATTCAGGCGGGATAAGCTGGCGAACTTGGGACCATACAACCAGGGCAACAGATACCCAGGCCGCAATCACTTTCCCGTACTCACCACCAAAGACCGTTAGCAACGTTACCCAATCCACTGGCGGTAACTCTGGGGATACTCCACTGGCTAAAGCGGCGGGGGCGATCAGAAAGAACGCCACCATTAATAGGTGTTTCATGTCGGCTTTACTCCTATAAAAGAAAGGGCAACCAACACGGCCGCCCTATTAATGCACCTGTTCGGGTGCGCTGCTGTCCCTGCTTAACAATTCAGTACCTCAAGCGGGAAATTCTCTTTGAACTCGTCAACCGTGCCCGCACCAAAATGGGTGTTGTAATGGTCTTTCCAATACTGGGCTAACCCGTCGATATCACCGGCAGCGGGTAACGCTGGCTTTTGGCGTAGGTAATGGGCGCGACACATAGCCACCGCAAACGACAAGTTAGTGACAAGCTGGTTAACGTCCGGGCGCATGTCCTCATCTAAGCTGGCCATGCTGGCTAACTCGGTGATTTGATTCGCTAGGTTACGTTTATATGCTAGGTAGTTGTTCCAAATATCTTGATAGGTTGCCGGCTCCATTTGGATAACCCCCAACGCTGGGCCATTGCCTAGCTGTTTTAGGTATTTGGCGCGGCTTTCCTGGTAAATGGTACCGACGATCAACTGTTCAGCTGCTCGGCTATACAAACCCAACTGTTTTAAAGTCGGGCGCACCACTAAGGTGGTTAATTGTTTAGCGTCCATTATGATGCTTCCCGGTTTTTGCGTTTCTTATCGAAATGCACATAGATATCAAAGGCAAGGCGACCGGCAATAACTAACAGGCCACCCAATGAAATTAAATTGGCGGTGGTTATCTCTGGGGATGAGGCGGCAGTTTCAGCGGCTTGCTGTGCTTTTGCTGCCACTTCATTACTAAAGACACTCACGCTAGTGCCGCCCCCGTAAGCAATCAGGCGGCCTTTCCACTCGTGGAATCTTTCAAACAAAATTGCAATCAGATTTGGCATAGGCTTCAGGCATAAAAAAACCCGCTACCAGATTGATAGCGGGTTAGAAAAAATACTTTTCAATATACAACGTCGGTTGGCTAGGTGATTCCAGGCTTAAAGGAATCTTTGTGGCTCTCGTTAAAGACACGAAAACCACAATACATAGAAACATACTGAAAACCCTTAGTGGTTTCAAGTCATTTTGTGGTAATAATTTCAAGTTTTGTCGTTTTGTGGTGTTAAGGCCAGATTTTTTATGTTGTGACCGTCACCAATGGCGTTTACTTCCTTTTGTGACGTGTCACGATTAATAAGCCAGGACTTAATCCCATTACCAAACCTAACCAGGCTTTTACCAAAATCCCGCAACGCTTGGGCGGCTTTGTTTGCTGGGTCTTTAATATCGATAACAGCTTGAAGGGCTGACGCCACTTTTAATGTAGATTCGGCGGCCGCCTCGATTCGCTCTCTTGCTTGCTTGGTTCTCGATGGCCAATACAGCCCATGTTTACTTGCTCTCTTTCTTCTATGGCTTAATCTCATAAGGTTAAATCCTTCCAGTTTGGCCAGGTGTGAAAACACTCTGAATCCCCTTTAAACAAACCATCGCACCCACCGGGTAACGGATCCTTGCACTTACCACAACACTGGCTGTTTAACTCGGCCAGCTGCTTTTGTAGCTTTTCCCAATCTCGTTGGATAAGCAGGGCGACATACTCGGCCGCGTCGTAAGGCTCCCGGGAACCCGCACGAACTTGGCACATTTCCGCTAATCGTTCGCGCTCAACTTTGGACACCTTCAGCCGTAGTTCTTGAATATCGGCCTCTTTCTCTCTTTGCCTTTGGCGGCGCTTACGTTCGGTGGCGGCTTTCTTCTTATCTGTCATGGATTACCCCACGCGCTGTTGTTGCCAATGGCAATAAGCATTGAAGCAAGTCAGGAATATTCGCTGGGCTTGCTCTGGGGTCCATCGTTCAAACTCAATATTGAATGGCTCGGCTTTGGGGAACTCATCCAGCGGTAAACCAAAGGCTTTGGCTTCGGTGATCAGCATTCGCAGATCAGCGTCTTTAATTGCTGGGTGTTCAGTTGTGACATTAAACTGCTGGTCGATTTGGTCGTGGTACCACTGTTCTATCTTCTGATATTCAGGCAGTAACACTTTTAGCGGCTTGGAAACATCACCCACATACGCTTCAGTTGCATCATGAAGTAAACCGGATAGCTTCAGTTCTTCGGGCAGCTGCTGCGATACCATCACACAATGCTGGGCAACGCTGTACTGGCCAACGTGCCCGGTATAGCGGTTAATGTGCGCCAGGGCAAAAGCTATGCTTTCAATATCGGCAATAAATGGCTTACAAAAACGGTGTAAGTCTCCGTTGCTTAATACGATCATTCGGTCACCTCATGGCCAGCGCATGAACCATTAGCTTTCTTATTGTTACAATCGTTATCCAACACCAAACAAGTAACGCCCTCGTCAACCATGGATTTTAATTCAGCTCTCGCCGCTTCAATGCCATCAGGGTGATTTACAAACTCGGATAGCCCCTTGTTTTTCTTCCTTAGCAACCAAGGAATATCAACATGAATATGAATACTACGCGCTGCCATCTTTGCCCCCTTGGTTATTCACTGCATCACATACCAGGTTCGCCGCTTCGATAATGGCACCCATTTGCGCTTGTTCCGTGGTGATACCTGGGCACTGGCGTGACAGTTCTTCAGCAATGGCCGCGCACATTTTCAGCTGGCAGATTTTAAACTTACTGATCGGTAACTCTGATTTTTCCAGATCAGGGTTATAAGTGAACACCACACCAACGTCGGCGGTTTCGGCAAGATCACAAGCGGTGGTTATTTCTTGTTTGTCGTTCATCTGGTCACCTTTAAATATGTTTGTATCCGGTACGGATACGCTTTTCGATTGATTCCAATTTCTCGCTCATGTAGTACATGTCGTTGTTATCTCGACGGGATACGACTGGGGAGCGCGAAACGTTACGGCCTGACAGAATACGAATGGCTAAGCGAATGAATGCAGCTTCATAATGTCGCTTGAAAAAGTCTTTCATCCTGGCTTATTCCTCTTTGCCAAATGCCCAGCAATACATCAATGAAAATAGATTGCCGGCATTTAACGACAACTCGGTACCTTCATCTTCACCAACCAACAATTGGACCGCCTCCCCTTTGGTCCATTGAACGGCGATATAAGTCGAATGTTCTTCAAGGTGCATTGGGTTATTCATTAGCTCGACGTAAAGGTGACATTGCTCGTCGTCGGCTCGATATTCGGTTATGTCCGAACTGATAATAAAGAAGCTAACAATACTTCCTAGAGCCTCACGAAATGCCACCTCTACTTCGGTTTCAATGGTGAGTTTCAGGTCCGGGGTTAGGTGCTCAATAGTCATTAAAATATCTTCCTTTGTGTAAGAGTTGCCAATCATTCGTTTATCCCTTGCCCCATCAGGCTTGGGCGTGTTCGTTTAAATCTGTCGGTGTCGCTGTGGTGTCGGTCTGTATCGCGTCTTTTTGGCGGGCTAACTCACTGTGCCAGGTGGTTAACGCCTCGCGCTTTTGCTGCTCCACATAGGTGTGGATGTATGCCTGGTCTAACTTCGATAACGCATGGTTTAACAGCCTCTCGGCCACCATGTAATCGACGCCTAAATCAGCCCAGCATGAACGGGCGCACTTGCGTAAATCATGGGCGGTCCAGTCGCCTAAGCTGACCACTTTCACCCAGTCATTGGCCATGGCTTCACTGATTGGGCCGCGCTTGCTTGGGCTGGCAAACAAGAACGGGCCACGATAACCCCACATGCCTTGATACAGTTTGTGTTGGTCTAGCCAGGCAAACATCCAAGGCGTTAACGGGATCGCCAACTCGGTGCCGGTCTTGGTAATGTCACCCGGGATGATTAAACGCTGGCCTTCAAAGTCGATGTGGTCCCAACGCAATTGACGGGTTTCACCAATGCGCGTCCCATGGCCTAACATCAGCATGATGAAGGTTTTATGAAACGGTTTAGCGGCTAACACTCGTTGCCATAACAGCGGCAGATCGGAGGCTTTCAATTTGCCCGGTTTGGCTTTGATTTCGGCGTCGATAAAGTCAGAAAACACCATGCTGGCCATGGGATCGACCGCCAGGCGTTTTAGTTTCTTGGCTTGCTTAAAGGCGCGTTTTAACAAAGCAAAATGCTGTTTTACCGTGCCCAGGGCGTAACGACTTTGCAGTGGCCACACCAATTCGGTATCTAACACGGCTTCGGCTAACTCGTTAATGGGTTCATTGTCTAAGCACGGGATCAGGTGCTTGTTCATGCTGCTTTTGATGTTGAGTTTACGTTTCTTGCTCAAACTGCGATCCGATAACGCACGATCACAGTACCAGGTCAACAACTCCCCAACGGTTTGCCAATCGTTTAAGGTGGGGGTGTCGCCCTGGGCCAATTTGCCGATCAATTCTTGTTTCTGGTTGAGTACCTGTTTGGTGGTTAAGTCCGGCCAGTTCGCCAGCTTAATGCGCTTGGTTTTGCCGTTTTTGTAGCTGACCAGGTACCAGCTGGCCGTTTCACGGTTGGCATGAATGCGCAACACAAACGGTTCACCAATGGCGTTGATTTGCGTAATGGCGGCATCTGATAGCGCGCGTTTAATGCCCGCATCGGATATTTTCAGCTGTACCGTGGCCATCGGCTTACCTCGCGTTGCTTACTGGCTGGCGAAAGTGTTTGAAGACGTCTAATAAATAACGGGCTTCGTGGGCCGCATCATGTAAGGCGTGGTGTTTGGTGCCGATAACGTCGCCGGCATACTTAGGATCGACGCCACGTAATACACGCCCCATCCATACCACGGTGCGTAATGACTGATTGCCCGCGTAATGCCACGGTAATTCCAGTTCGGCTTCTTCATAAGCGTGGGCTAAGATCACGTTGTCAAACTCGGGGCCGTTGCCCATGAATTGGATTTGCTTATCACCAAAATTGGATTTTAAGAACGCGCTCAAGGCTTCCAGGGCAGCGGGTAAGCTCATGCGGTCGATGTCTTCGGCGTACATTTGGGTGTAGGCTTCTGGGTGTTCTTCACGCTGCTGCTCCCACCATTCCACGGTGCTTTGTTCTTCCACGCGATCTGGCTGGCTGTCTAGGCACACTGGGGTATAAAATCGCCCGGCTTCGCGCCCTTCGACCACATCCACTAACACCACACCAATGGCCCCGATCTTGGCGTTGGGCGTTTTGGCTAGGGTTTCAATGTCGCCCACGGCGATCAGGGGTGACAGGTTCAATTCTTCTAGGGTTTTCATGGTGGTTTCTCTTTGGTTTATGGGTTACAGATCAAACAACTTCTCTAGGGCGCGTTGTTCGTGAATGTCTTCAATTTGACGGCGAACGCGGTGATCGGTGGCCGGTTTCTTACTCTTTTTGGTGTTCGCGTTACTGACAAACGCCCCGTTGATTGGGTGACGTGGATCGCTGGTTCTCAACATGTCGTTATCCTTTTACCGTGTTGATTAAATGATTTCTGGCTTTGGTTAAATGCGTTTCGTAGGTTTTGAGGCTGATCCCCATCTTGGCGGCTTTGTCACGGCGTAGCGCATCCAGTGACAAGCCAGGCAATTGAATGGCCCCATAATGGACCCGAACCACGGCCACGCTTTTGGGGCTTTTGGTGGACAATGTCATTAATGCGGCTTCTATTCGCGCTTCCACGCAATCAATCACGGGGCCGCCTTTGCCGCCACTGCCGAAATTCATCACGCCTTTTTGGTCGATCAGCTTTTCCATGATTGACCCATAGCCCGACACCAACCCGCCCTGGTGAACCCAGCGCGCCCAGCTGTCCATCAACTGATCAAGGTTGTGGCGGTTACAAGTCATAGATATTCCTTTATTGGGTGTCGCTGGTTTTTCGGTAGTGGTTAAGCCATTTTCGGGTTTCGGTTTGCGTTTCTTCGGGTAAAGCGTCCAACTTTCTGTCGATTTCAAGCCGGCCGATCTTGCCCTTTCGCCACTGCCACAACCAAAAACTGGCCCTTTTTTGGCACTCGACCACAAAGGCGCGCTGTTCATTGCCGGGGGCCGCTAGATTGGCACTCATTACGCCACCTGGCCGGGGCGACCGCGTAACATAAATTCGCTGATCGCTTCCTCTGGGGTTAGTACATGGGAAGGCAGCGCGCGGCGATGTGGGATTGGGGCGATCTGCACGTCGTGACGCTCGACGGTGACGTGGTCATAAATCGAAAACAGGGTGCCGTAAACGTGAGCAAAACACGCCCCCACGCGGCGTAATTCGTTGACTTCTTCCACACTGCCTGGGTTATTCACCACCGTGATCACGCGAAAAGGGCGGTTTGGCTTAATTTCCAACTGTAAGCGCTCCACCCGAGCTTCAGGGCTTGGGATGTTGGCCACGTTGACGCATTGAATACGCCCTTTATAGAGTTGCATTAAGTCGCGGATCACCGCTTCGCGGTCGTCGTAACTGCCGCCCATTAACACCATGATCATGGTTGTATCTCCTATTCGGTGACAGCGGCCTGGTTGTCCAGGTACGCGCGTCGCCATTGGTCAATGTTCACCACCCCTTTACTTTTCAGGGTGATCAGCTCTTGTTCACGCAAACGAGGGAATCGACGCAATTTGGCCCAACTCGTGACCGTCTTATATGACACACCCAAGAACCTGGCGGCCTTAACACGGCCACGATGACCAAACTCTGCCTCAATCCAATCACTAAATATCACGTTTTGCTTACCTCTCTGCATTTTGTGGTAATTATAACCACAAAACGTGGTATTGATAAAGATCGATTTGTGGCAAACTCTGCATTTTGTGGTACTATGACTATTATTAAACCCATTATTGTGACCTAACGACGGGCCAACCTATGGATGACCGATACAAAGAACTGATAGCGAACCGTATAAAAGCGGGACGCAAAGCAATGGGCCTTACCGTTGAAGAAGCCAGCAAACGCGCCGGACTGGGCACCAGTCGCTGGTTAAACTGGGAATGTGCCGCACGAACACCAAAGCTGGACATGATCCCAACCATTGCCGCCGCGATTGGTAGCAGCGCCGCTTATATTGCGGGCTTTTCCGACCACCAGGGCGAAAGCTCAGACAGTTGGCGCTATATCGTTGCTAATGGTGAAAACCCAGCGAATCAAGCGGTAAGTAATGATTTTCTGGCGTTTAACATTGACCACTTACGCAAGCGTGAATTACCCGAGCGTGACATTTTGCTGGTTAATGTGCGTGATAACAGCCTGGCCCCGAACCTGACTGAAGGTGACGCGGTACTGGTTGACCGAAGCCAAGTGACTGTGGATCGTACCGGCATTTTTGCCATACGCGATAACAGCGGCTTAATTTGGCTTCGTTGGATACGCCCGGAAATGACCGGCGGATTTACTTTGTATACCGCTGATAAAGAACATTTTCCCGATCAACATTTTGACGATACTCAGTTGGCTAACCTTGATATCGTCGGTAAATACGTGGGCCACTGGCACTGGGACGCGGCATAGAACAAGCGCGGCGGGCTTTCGTCGTGTTTTTTTTCGCCTGCAAAAACCACGCTTTGTGATATTTACCACGAAAAACAAACAAATTGCACCACAAAAGGAATAATCATGGACTCGTTACCTTCTACCAACGTCTTACGCCTGAATCAGTTGCCCACGTTACAAAGAAAAGTGGTGAAACAGGTTAACCGTGAAGCGGCCAGTTTGCTGGCTGTTGAAGCGTTGGCGCGACAGATCACCGATTTAAGCAACAGCCGCATGACCCCGGAAAAGCTCGACCAAATCCAACAGTATGCCGAAGCCATTATGTACAACTTGGAAGACGCGCGGGAACGTATGGGCCAGATCGCCATTACGTTGAATGAAGTCAGTATAAAAGGACGCCGCCATGATGACTGACGTGATCGTAAAACATGATTATCACCTGGATGATGAACAGCTGGCCGTTTTGGCCGGCTACGCTAACGGGCTGGATGATTTCGATATTTGCCAATCATTGGAACTTAGCCCCGCCGAACTCAAAACCCTAGAGTTGGATATTCGCGCCCAACTCGATGCCCACACCACCCCGCACATGATCAGCCGTGCGTGGCAATTGGGCGTTTTGGCCAGTCGTGCTATTTGCCTGGTTTTGGCGCTAGTTACCAGTTTTCACGCGCTTGACCCAAACATGACGCGAGTTAGAACCCCAATGAGAAACACCCGTAACCCAACCACGATTGCCCGCGTTCGCCAGGCTGGAAGAAACAAAGGATTAAACGCATGAATAAAGCCCAGTTAATTAACCAGTCTTCGGGCACCTTTGAATATTACACCCCTGAAATTTGGGTGAATGCCGCGCGTGAAGTGATGGGCGGGATTGAATTGGATCCGGCCAGCTCATTAACGGCCAACCTTGTGGTAATGGCCGATCACTTCTTTGATGAAGAAACCAACGGCCTGGAACAACCTTGGATAGCTCAAAGCCTTTGGATGAATCACCCCTTTCACCGTGGTGAAAAGCCTTGCCCAACCAACCGCGACAAATGCAAAAAGAAAACCTGTAAAACGCGCGGGTATCACATCGATACCCCGATCCCCAGCAATATGGATTGGGTTACTAAACTGATCAGCGAATATGAAGCCGGCAACGTGAAACAAGCGATTTGCATCAGCTTTGCTTCGACCTCTGAAGGTTGGTTTAAAAAACTGCTCAAGTACCCGCAATGTTTCCCTAATGGCCGGATCCAGTATTACAAGCCGGACGGCACCCTAGACAACAACGTAACCAAGGGCAGCTGTTTAACCTACCTTGGCCCCGATTACCTGAAGTTTGCCGACGTTTTCAAACGCTATGGCACCGTAAAGATTGCAATTTAAGGAACTCCCATGGACGCAACCACACAAGAACTAAAACGCCTGAATACACTTGAAAACCTGTTACAGCATAGCACTGACGATTTACTGGCCGCTTTCCTACAATCCTATAACGGGTATGCGGATTAGAGTGAGTATTGATTAATTTGTATACTCACTCTTTACTAATAAGCTGAAAGTCCCAGTCGTGTGTATTTGCTTGTTTCTTATACTGTTCCCAAACCTCAAGGAATCGACCAACGGTAGTGCCATGGAAAGACATCTCAGGCTCATCAATCAAGATCATTTCTGTTGGCTCTGGGATTGGTTGGTTCAATGAGTTCACTGTAGTCTCTAAGCCACCTTTGGTGTAAAGTAACTTAGCTCTAAGAACTTCAAAGCTGTACCCACGACCATTTCTAAA
Organism: Vibrio cyclitrophicus; assembly: GCA_023206055.1. Classification (NCBI taxonomy): domain Bacteria; kingdom Pseudomonadati; phylum Pseudomonadota; class Gammaproteobacteria; order Vibrionales; family Vibrionaceae; genus Vibrio; species Vibrio cyclitrophicus. Next base: position 23,887 of record CP065368.1, read on the forward strand.
CACAGCTTTAATCGTGTTGTTTAGACTCTCTGTAACGGCATTTGTGTATGGATAATCCCACCAATTGAAGATGTACTCATGCCAGTTATCTATCGCACGTATAGCATCTTTGAAATGACGTCGAACAGCAGGAGTCGATAGTGCTTTCCAGTTCTCCCAATACTCCTCAGCCAGTTGTCTAGTTGGCATATCCCACATGCCTAAATACGCCTCTTTAGCGTTGTAGACCTCCATTAACTCAGGAAACTCATTAGTCCAGAAGTCAAAAGAAGCCAATTCATTAAGCCCTTTGATGTTGTCTCTGCGCTTCAAAAGTATCTTGCGGTCGTTCTTGAGCTTCTTACGTTCTTTGTCCGATAGCTCTTTGCGGATAGCTTTACGTGCTTTCTCCATTGCTTCGTTAGCCATCTTTGCAACGTGGAAGCGGTCAACAACAACAATTGCATTGGGTAGAAGTTGCTTAACAGCAGTTCGGTATGGTCGCCACATATCAATACAAACAATCTCGATTCCCTGCCACCCCTTTAAGCGTAGAATGGCTTTCTGTGTCGCATCTTGAGATCTGTCTTTACGCATATCAAGAAGTGTTCGATTCTCAATATCCGTCATTACAAGGTGCATCTTCTTACTAAAGTGCGTCTCGTCGATACCAAGGATTCGAGGAGCTTGCCAGTCGTGCTTGCCCTCAATGATCGAAACATAGTTGGCAAATACATTCCTAACGGTCTTCTCGTCGATACCAAGTTCACTTGCAACACTAAGAAATGGGACTTTGGCTGCACGTCGAACGATATAATCCACAGTGCGCTTCGGCATTCTAAAGTCGTCGTGAAGCCATTCCAGTGGTTCAAAGTATGTTTTCCCACAAGGCTTGCACTTCAATCTTTTTCTGGTGAAGCTGATACGCACTGTCTTAGCGTGCATTTGAGTATCAACATAACGTTGGACTCGTTTTCCAATAGCTACTGAATCAGCAGATCTGCATTCAGGGCAATCCCTGACTACTACAACTGATTCAGCATGTATTACATAGCTGTCTTCATTTTCATCTAGTGCTTTTACAGCAACGTTGAGTAGGTTTAGCACTGCTCTACTTTCTTGTCTTTTAGCTTATTCATTAGATTTTTAAGCGTTGAGTGAGGGCTATCTTCATCACCTTCCCACGGAAACTCACTAGAAAATCCACCAATTGCTGCATGCAGACCCATCCATTGCCTAAACGACATTCCAAGAATTTCACACTCCTTGTCTTTAGCGATCAAATCTGATTTAAACAACTCCCCATCCAAGGATGAATCGACTTTTAATTCATTGAGAGCTAACTGCGCCTCAGCCATCGCCACATAAGCATTAACGGCTCTTTCAAAGTCACCAACCAGCCTATAGCCCGAAGGTACATGTGTAACTTCAAACAGCCCAAACTGTGTCATGGTCACAGCTAAGAATGGTATTTCCTTGATGGCGTTTGTTGCTGGCACTGACAAAACACCAACTTTAGTTGCAATTTCTAGTCTTCTTTGTTCCATTGTGTACTCACTTTAATCCGAATTGAATAATTACGATTATAAAATATTTCTTATTTCTCGTACACACTTAAATCCGAACACCCCCTATAACCATCAAAATGGTGACTGGGACGACATGGTGGCCGAAAATGAACGCTTACAACAACAGCTGGATGGTTACAAACGCCAGGCACATGCCCAGGTTGGTGAAATTGAAGAACTGAAGAAAGAAAATGAATTTTGCCGCAACATGGCATTGAAAGCGGAAGGGATAGCGAATAAGTCCATCGGTATACAACAGGAACTGGACCGCACCAAAGTGATGAATAAATCACTTATGGACGAAATCAAAGAGCTGAAGAAGCTCAATCCTAAGAAATTGAAGGAACAAAACAAGCGCCAACAGGCCAAAGCCATTGAAAAAGACAAGCGCATTACGCAGCTGGAAACCTACCTGAAAGAAACCGGCAAAGAGATCAAAGAACTGAAAGGCACGTTAAACCAATCCATTGGTAAAATTGCCCAGCTTAAAAAGCAGCTGGCCCACGATACTGGCAGCGGCCTATACCACAACGGTGAACATCATCTGATCATCTGGCCACAAAAAACCAAGATGCAGGACGAAAGCGGAAACGTGTTTGAAGGTCGTTCGTTGCTCTACCTTCACCAATCTGGACGCGGCGGCCTAATGACGTACAACCCAGATTCTGAACAAGTGAACCTGTGCGCCTCTCCACGCGGTGGCCTTCGCCCTAGTGAAGATTTGAAAGACTTTGCCCAAAACTGGCTAACTAAAGTCAACATGGTTCAAGAAGGTGCTATGAAAGAAGAAGACATGATCCCGGTGAACTATAACCCTGAATTTGACGCCGCTTAATCCCCGCCGGGGCGATCTGCCCCGCTTTTATTAAATACCCATCAAATATCCCTTGAATATCCCTGATATATCCGTTTAATATACATGTGATATTTCAACAGGGATTAACATCATGATTATAGCTATCGCACACAACAAAGGCGGCGTGGGGAAAACAACCCTCTCTCTTAACATTGCCGCCATTCTCAAACCTGACATTATTGTGGACCAGGACACACACCAAAGCCTGGCAATCCTTAACCAACTACGCGACGGGGAACAGCTGCCCGTTACGACTTGTAACAGCCGCAACAACCTGATCGAGATACTGAAGCAATCCGATGAAGGAAAAACCGTGCTTATTGATTGCGGCGGGTTTGACTCGGATGTTAACCGCCTGGCCGTTGCGGCCGCTGATCTAGTTATTGTGCCGGCGAATGACGACACCACCGAACTGATCGGACTTCGACACTTTAACCAGGTACTGGCAGAAATCAGCAAAGAAATGGACAGCCACATAACTGGCCACGTTCTATTTAACCGGGTTCACCCCAACCGCCGTAAGTTTCACGACGTGGAAGGCTTCCTGGCGAACGCTGACCACATGACGCGCCTTGATACCATCATCCCACGCCGCAAACACTACCCTGACGCCCTAGCCAGTGGCCTTGGTGTGACTGAACACAAGGCCACCAAATACAGTGATGCAGCGCGCGAAATGCACCGACTGATCGATGAAATAAAACACCGGGTTTTACTATAATAAATATACGTTGTATATTTATCGTATATCCCAAGGATACACAAAGAATATTAAACAGATACAAGGTGAATACACATGAGCAAGGGTAAGAACTGGGACGCACTCGGCAAGGTTGGCCAAAATGCAGCACTGACAGAAAACAAAGCAGACGACAAGCCAGTGGCAACCACTAAGGCCAAACACCTGAAAGCGGTGCCGACAAGTTACTTTGATAAACATAAGGAAGTGAAGGACGCGGGAAAAACTAGCCTGGACTTTTCCGCTTATATCATTGAAGCGATCCGCGAAAAGCTGGAACGTGACGGCGCTATGTAAAAGAAGGGTAACGCCAGAAAGAATTTAGCCGGTGGGCCTCTGAACTCCACACCGGCTGGACGCAACCAACAATCAACAGGAATTAATCGTTATGTCACAAGCACAATATACAGCAATTGCCAGAACCCGTCTAACTGACCTAGCCAACATTCCCGCCGGAATGCTGATCGAGTATCTATCAGATAAGCCAGGATGGTACCGAAGTGCGGTTTTTAAAATGCTATCAAAGGGTAGCTGGTAAAATCGGAAATAAAGCCCTGGGATGAAAGCCAGGGCTTTTTATTATGTCGTAGATGCGTTACCCCTTATTTCATTCACTAACCCCCTTAGCAAGACAATGCCCGCCAAGGTTTCTTTTGTTACCTCATCACCAGACTTATTCGCCTGTTCTATTATTCTCAAAATGCAACAAATATCTTTGCAAATTGCATCATTGTCATTATTTTTTATTGTCATCTAATGCGACCTTAGTCCAACCAACGAATGAAACTCAATGTAAACCACTGAGCAACAAAGCGAATATGCCCGCATGATGATTTCGTGTAAATCCCCCTCCCTAAACATGGTCCGAATCCTGCGTTAAATACCTAATATCTGTCTTATTGAGGGTAATCAATGTCATATGAGCCAATCGTGAGCGTTATAAAAAACAGGCGAATCGAACAGGGAATGAACCAAAAGCAACTGGCGGCCATGTCGGGGATGAGTGAAAAAACATACCAGCGCATCGAATCCGGGGTGGCCGATATGAGAATGAGCCAATATCGGTCGATCATTAATGCGCTGAGGCTTTCTGATCTCGATGTATCGCTGGACTTGCTTCATATTGATAAGACCACACCCTGGGACGTAGCCGCCGCCGCACGGGTTTTATTGCCGCAAACTAGGCAAAGCCTTGTAACCAGCATAATGGCTGAATGGCAGCGCAATGAGCGCCAAATAGACGCCATCCTGAAAATTAAGGACGGCCCCTGATTTCTTGGTGTTTATTATGCCCATTATGTTAAATGGCTAACTTTAGCGATCATTTTAGCGGGTTCACGGCTTGCTGCTGACCAACCAAGACAAAAACACCAGTTAAGTGGTTTTCAATTGGCGTTTTACTGTGTTGTAAGTTTGTTACGGTTTAGCGGGATTTTAAGCGGGGATTTTCGGCGGTTGGTTTGGCGGCCGATTTGCACCGAAGCCGCCAAAAGATCAGGTTTTGTACTTGTTACGCCTTCATGGCTAACAAGTCGCGCTTTTCCTGAATAGCCAGTTTAATTCCTTTCTCGTATTCTTCATCACTCATTCTCTCGATAGAATTACGCGAGTTGTTTTTAAAAAACGCCTGGCGACCTCCTTTGTCTGCCATGTATTCAGTTAACACGTTGACCACTTCCGCGTCACTTAACCCCACAATAGATACGCCACAAACATCATCAAGAATTGTCGCCAGCTTGCTTTGCAAAGGTGCGTCGAGATAGCCCCACATACGGGCAACAGATGATGAATTATCGTTAACGTCACCCGTTAACAATTGATAAACATAACTTTCGCTAGAGCTTCCGCCACAGTTTATAAGACCTTTTATAATTAGGTGTTCGTAATGTTCCATTTTCTATTCCTTATCAAATATTGTCATTTGTTCATCGTCGGTTTGCTTCAGGTCCATTTGTTGGCCCGTCCGTTCCTGGTAGATTCCGGCCGCAACATGGCGGCCAGAACGCGACAGCTGAACGCACAAACTAAGATCGGACAATCTACCGACCTCTAACACGCCCCGTTTACCAAGAATGTGAATCCCCTTTCGGAAATTGGAAGGATCTAGATCGTCCAATCGTGACGTGGCGATCATGGTCCTAACTTTGGCCAACGGGATTGGCCCTGACTTGCCGTTTACTTCAAGAAGCGCCAGAACAAAAAGCGCATCTTTCTGGTTTTTAGATAGCCTTACTTTTGTCATTTTCTTAATCACCTTGCGAGTGAATAAGGAAATAATAAACCCATTTCATACGCGGGTAAAGTTTAATCGACACAAAATAACCAGGAATGTGGACAGGATCAGGCAGAAAACAGCGGGGAGCGTAGACGGGTAAAGGGATACAGCAAGGCATCCCCAGAATTATGCCCAGATTCTGGGGATAAAAACGGGTGACGGTGTCACCCCTTGTTACTTACCAACTCTTTGATGTTATCTATGTTCTTGTTGTGCTTATGGGTGCAGTGATCACCAATCGCAATAGCCAGAACCCAGCATACGACTGGACCAATGACTGAAGCGGCCGTGGCAACGGCAACAATTACCAAGACAAGCGCACCGGCTACCGATGAATAAAACAGCCCTAGTGGGCCAAAGAATAATGTTAGTAAAAACGAGACTAACCGTGATTTTGGATTTAAGTTCATGATCAAGTTCCTGTTGAATGATTTCCCGATCTCACCTTGATATGCACTAATTGTCAATTCACTTGATCACATTAGGGTTATGGAGGAGCGCGCGACGACATGCAAAGCATTACGGCCTATCCACACGTAAAGGGGCCAATTAAGCCGCTGGGCTTATTTTTGGCTCAAAACTTGCCCTTCGCCCTGCTAGACCGCGCGCAGCGCAATGGGGGACCGCATAGGTTGATTTTACAAATGAACGTTATAGGGATGATCCACTGGGTTGTCGTAATTCTCGAAAGCTAGACGGTCGAATGACAAAAGAATCTAACAGCGCTGACAGCTAAGGCGTTAATGGTTGATTTAGTAATGAAACCAATGCTGGCAGTTGGGGCCCGTTAAATTGCTTTCTGTGGACTATTAGCCAGTGATGATGCGGATTGCAATTTCATGGGAGGTACTTTTTGCTCTATGAAAATAAGAGATCTCTCTTTATTTATTAATAGGGAATTAAAGGGACCCTGTTAATAAATAAAATGGTACTTACTCCGAAGGATGAAATTACCACTCGCGGTTTCATCTCCTTTTTTCAACTCTCATTTTATTTAGCATACACACAGACCTATACAGAACTTATCCATAGATCGGATCGATAGCGGTTGGATTGTGGATATTTGACAGTAAGAAGGGAGGAAATGAAGCTCGTTTGGGGCGGTTGTATGAGGTTGTACGGGGGATTTATACGACAGGTACGAGTAATCGACCGAAGTTAATCGGCATCAATAACGGGGGTTCTAGTGGGTTAGGCAGTCGTCTAGCGGTTCGCTGTACCAATCGGTATCAAACTGGCCTTGATTGGAATCGGTTTGGTAGGCTTCCATTTTCAACGCATCAGCGCGCTTTTTCTTGGACAGCTTGCTGGCATAGATAGGCCAGGCGTTTGACAGGTTCGCTTTATCTAGGCGTACCATGGCGTATTGGCGCTGTAGGTCAAGCCAGCCAGATTTAAAGCCCAGTTCTTTGAATAGCTTTGCGGTTAGCCATTTGTAACCGGCTACGCCTCGGATCTTACCGTCTTCTTTATCGCGTAAATCCATGGCCTGGCTGTTTAGGTAGCCGGCGCGCACTAGCTTATCGATGTAGCGAAACCAGGTTGATTCTGGCATGTCTTCACCGTAGATAGCATTGTAACGCTTACGAATAGACGCATGTTTGACGGGATCAAGCTCTTTGGGTTTGGCCACACCAAGACGGAACGTAGACCAATCAATGTAGGTAATGATCGTGCTTAATACGCGGATCATGCGAACACGGACGCGCTTTTGCGAGTCGCGCTGGCGGCAATCTACTTCATTAAGTGATTTCATCATGTAGGGTTTCGCAGCATAGCCCGTTAGCTTGTCGATAACTCGGCGGGTTGGTTCTGCAATTTTGTGCTTTCCTAAGCCTATTAACACTTCGCGCACGGCTTCAGAATACTTAACCTCTCGGTTATTGGATCTGTTCTTGTCCATTTGTCGCCTATAAAATCGGCGGCAAGGCTTGCAGTGGGGAACCGCAACAAGTAAACTAATTAATGCCAATCAATTCGTTTACGCTTTTTTTGTTGCGTCTCGGATTATCGAGAAGCCCGGTTTGCCGCCGGGCTTTTCACCATCTGAATCTTGCCTAAATTCAAATTGTGTTTATTTCTTGTTCTACTTCTTCAAATTCTCACCACATACCGTGGTAACGCAAATAAATCTACCACACGATGCAGACTTTTGCATCTGTTAAGATCGGTTTTCTTCGGATTCGTGACCGGGCGAATCATTGCCCTGCTTACTCTGAAGGTTGGTTTTTATCCAGCTACTTGCACCTTGGGCCAGCCTAAGCCCATGCGCCAAACCGGGATCGCACACTTCGGAATCTTCACCTGTCGCGCATAAAAAGCGCAAAAACTCATCTAAGTTCTTTATGGTACAAGAAAGATCACCGGTTATTAAGTTGTTTTGGTTATTTGGCATTCAATGGCCCCTTAACACTGTATATGCATACAGTCATTAGACCGAAAAAACACTTTATTGGCAAGGAATTAACAGAATGGATGATAAGGAGTGACCGCCACGAGGTGTGGCGGTATAGGTTGGCATTAACCACGGGCGGTTAATGTTAGGGTGATAGGTTGCTGGCTAAACGATAAACTGGCGGGGGTGCCGTCTTGATTGTTTAACCGTAATTGTTGACTGGATACAGACCGGATCTGGTATTCGGTAGCGGTCACACTGAGACGAACCACATCACCGATTTTAAAATACAGCATCGAGCGATCAGCGTTTAACGCGTCACCACTGCCACTGGCCGCCAATGACATACCAATCACTGGGTCGTTGCCCACTAACGGGGCCACGCTGTCGTCGTCCAGGTACACACGCGGGTCGTAGTTCCTGCCGGTCATGCTGACTTTTTCCGTACCTTTGGGTTTGATACCCGTCACTAAAGCTGGAAAACTCCATTCTTCGCCGGTGCCAAACATCCAAAATGGGAACTCTTGACGGCCGGATAAGTCCGGCGTGAAGTCGAGCTGGCCAGATATCTGCACCTCATTAAACCCGGGCAGCTTCACCGCCTGGTAAGGTCCAGACAATCGGCCGTCGGGCTTGCGTAGTGCCAGCCAATGGGTTTCCCCATCTTGCCAAGTAATGTCCTGATCCAATTGGAACCAAACACCACCAGGAATAGGCTGCCAGTCCAACAGCTGGCCGTTCTGGCTGTAGCCGGGCACATCATCAGCCAAAGCGACATAATCCAGGTATCGACTGTTAAAGCCGTCCATTTCCGTGCCCCAACTGTATTCGGTGCGGGCATAGCGCGCCAGGCGGCGTTCCCTCATGCCAAACTGCCAGGCTTTTTGATGCTCTACCACGCCAAAGGCTTTGATTTGACGCGGGTTAGCCCCTTTATCACCAGGCAGCAAACAAAGCACGGTTTCAGACTTCCAGGTTAGCTTGCTGAAGTATTCCACCTCGATGCCGTCCGACTCATCGAGATCAAACAGCTTATCTTTTCTGGATAGTCCTTTGCCGGTCATGTTGTCGGGTTGGTACATGTGATCGTAGCTGCTGCGGGGTTCATCCCTAACCGGTATCACTTGGCCAAACTCCAAGGTTGGCACACTGTAGCCCACGGACAACAGGCGCTTAATGGCTTCCCAGAATGTATCCTTATTATCAAACTGAGCCGCAAAGTTATCACCTCGGCTTTGCCATATGGCGTGAAGGCGCAACAGTTCATCTTGGCCCAGGTTGCTGTCATCGAGTCCGACATCATGACTGACATAGCGCAACACTGGCGCTATGTCATTGGTGGCCACCATGCCGGTGCGGGATTGGTAATTATCCCCAGTCCAACCACCTTGACCGTTAGGCACATGCAGCAAGCGAGTAGGCACACAAAACAGCTTATTTTCAGCGCTACGCGATAACGCGTTAGTACCTCGAATACGCACCGCCAAGGTGGTGCCGTCTTGATAGCTGCTTTTGCTTTCCAGTACCGATTTAAGGCGGATCAGCTCGATGGTGTCCCAGGTTCTTGTGTCGTCGGCCTTACCCGTTATGCGGTAGGCTCGAAACTGCGGGCGGCAATACTTGCCCAGGTTTATGTGTACCGTGTTGCCCAGCTGGTCTTTGCTGGCTCCGCTGCGCTTAAACTCCTGATCTTTCCACGCGCTGTTTTCATCTTCGCGCCATTGCAGCATCACACGCAATTCGCGACTGGCTATGCTGCCATTGTTATTCAGATAACCGATCCCCTCTGGGAATTTGATATCAACGCGTATTTCGTTAGTCAGTTCATTAACCGGACAAGCGAAAAACGGCCCCACGGGCTTACCTGGTAGCGATTCCGTCGCCGTAATACGAACGTCGGTTAACTCCCCAACAGCGGAAAAGCTGGCCCACCACGCCATTTCTGTGGACTTGTTCGGGTATAACTTGGCAAGGGTGCCGGTTGACTCTGTGCGGTCCTTAATCAAATAGGTGCCGTCGTCTTTGCCTGAGAAATTAATCGGGGTGTTTCGAGCGTCTGAAGGCACCGTGCTGGCGGGTAAACGGTTGCCGTTAGCGTCAAGGATACGCACAGCGTGAAATGACATGCCGTTTTGAATGCCAGTGAATTTATCGTCAATCATCCCGGTGGCGTATTCTATTTGTGTCGGACCATTTGACGGTTCATAGTAAGAAATGGGGTACTGGATATAATCCCCTTTCTTACAATCATGCAGCGCGTCATCTTGCGACCAATAGTTAAGAATATCCAGATCAGCTTCTCGACGCCATCCACCATAACCATGGCTTTCAGAGACGCTTTTCGCGCCTGGGGTGCCGCTTAATTCAATGCGCTGGCCGATCTCCCACTCCACTGGCCACCATGGTACCGCGACGCCTTCCAATTCTTGATAAAGCGTTAACACCTTGGTGGCGAACTTAGTTTTAATTGGAGTGATCGAGTTTACCGCCCCTTCCAATTCAATACCGCTGCCACCGCCCGACGTGCTGCCCACTTCTGGCGAGGTGTAGACATTCAACCACGCCGGGTGGGCGGTAACATCTTCGCCTGGGTCTTTGATTTGGGTATCAATATCACCGGCGTAATTGCTCACTGGGGTGTTACCGATCTGAATGTCATCATTGGTTAATGACAGATAACCCCGGCTAACCATGGTCATTAACAACAGGTATTCATCATCGTTGTAATAGTAACGGTGGGCAGGGTTTACCAAGCTCGGGAAGGTGCCATGGGTACCAAATAGCTCTGGGACAACGCCCATCATGCGCACCTGGTTACCCTGGGCGTTCACATCATAAATGGGTGAACCATCGGGGGTGGTTTGGTTATACGTGTCAGGGACCGCCATAGTTGTGGCCACGACTACCCCAGCCACCACGGCCGCAATAGCCACGTAAGCAATCGTCACAGGATCGCGGGGGCGCACGGTAATATCGATGGCATCATTCGCCGCCAGCACCTGATCCCATTGTGCCGGCACAAATGGGCGACCATTGCGCAACACTTCAATGGGTGGCGTGGCCATCACTCGAAAGTTGGGGATCTGGTCTTGCAAAATATCGGTAAGGCTTTGGCCTTCTGGGAAGGTATCCACTTCAAACAGGGTTCGGTCCAGTTTGTTAGGAAAGGTTCTTATCGTGACGGTCATCGTAGAATCTCACATCTAGCGCCAGGCGCTTAAATACCCGTAACGGCATCAGCTCCGGCCCCGACTCGCGGCCGGTGTTTAATATTTTGGTTTGGCCATCAACGACGACCACTAACCCCACATGCAACAGCACATCGTTGCCGGCGGCATCCTTTTTAAAACAACCCCCTATCGCGCCAGGCGGTGGGGTTGGCGTTGTGACCAGTTCAAAATCAGGCAGACAGTCAAAATACACCGCTGTCATGGCGTCTTTATCGTCTGGGTGAATGTGGCTGTAATCCCCATTTAATGGGCGTTTGAACAAAAGAGAACGGGCAAGAAATACTTGCCCGTAACAATCCAACCCATCGAGATCACGGCCGTGATCGACATAGGGCACTTTTAGAAAATCATTTAAAGTGATCATGTGGCGTATTTGGTCCCTGGGTACTTGTCGGGCGTGAATAAGGTAGACGGCCAGGTTTTATCCATCAGATTGCGAAAACTCCCCGACACACTGGCGGTTTGCCTGTCGTCACTGTAAGACACGGCCACCATGTTTAATGGTGCCTGAGCTGGGCCGCTTGGGTCGGTTTCCATAAACGGGCGATACCTTACCCATATTTCCCCGCCCGCTTCCTTAGCGGTTAGCATGAGCCGGCGCGCTTCCCCGGTGACGTTATCCAACGCAAACACCAGATCTTCACGCCCCATCATGGCCCGTTCTGGCAAGTTAATACCGATACCGGCAGCGGTGAAAATGACGGTTTGTCCGGTTTCCAGTGTCAGTTGCTGATCTTCAAACCCGTTACATAAACGAAAAACCCCGCCGGGAAAGGCGGGGTGTTCAAGCTCTAGGGTGTGAATAATCGCATCATCAGCCGGCGCACTGGCGTAGGCGACTTCTATTGCTTTCATTAAATCACCCAATCAAAGATTACGCACCAGTTGTGCAATGGATGGCCATCGAACTCATTGTTAAAACCATCATTGTCTCGTAAATTCCCACAAACACCTTTTTGAGGGGGGTTATTTTGAACTGGTGAGCCATATTCAATAACCCAACCCGAGTTCGGAACTTCTGACATAGATAGCTGAATTTGGTTGCGGTTTTTTACTGAAACAGAGTTTATCGTCTTACTTGTCGCACCGTCTTTTACAGAAAAGCCATAGTTAACCTGTTCTGGTACTAATGTGTTATCAAGCACTAAACCACTCTTATTAAATGTGATGGTAATATCGTTGCCAATCACATTAATATCTGTTGGTTTTAATGGCTCAAAGGGAACACCGACCACACAAGTTTGGTAAATGGCTTTCGCGAAGTACGCGCCCATTAAACGTTCACTCTGGGCATCAATATGCAGCGAATCGTAATAAGACAAATGATAAATAGGTGATGCCAGTATAATATTGGAATTCGACTCACTCGCCTCTAGATGGGCTAATGACATTCTTCTATACGTAGACAACTGATAAGAGAATAGATTTACATCGAGTGTTTGACCGGTTGCAGCTTTTAAATCCGCATTATAGTCACTAGCAAGCTTTGCCAAATCGGCTTTATATATATCAAGATTGCCTAATTGGTCTGATTCTCCCTGCATAAATATCACAGCAAGAGCGCCAGAGTTCTTATCGGTCAATGATTCAAGATTTGTTGCCTTAGATATTCCAATCTCAAACCGACCACGATAACCACCTTTGCTAATTTCTTTAATAGTAGCGCCACCAAACCCCTCATTAGTTAATACTAATGTATTGCCCGATATATCTGTCGGAATGCCTCTTTTCTTAGATAGAAGCATTTT